>NZ_JAANTE010000020.1:0-1442 GCF_011291845.1 Actinopolyspora sp. BKK2
TAGTAGGGCTTTGTTAACTCGTTGGTGGTGGGTGTGATGATGGAGGTGTGACACCGGAGGAGATGCAGGTTGTGGCTCCGCGGATCGAGGAGTTCGCGGGGCAGATGCTGGCGGGGTTGCCGCGGCGGGATCAGCGGGCCAAGGGTGAGTGGTATCTGCGGGGGTTGTTGCTGGATGGGCAGCGCAAGTCGATGCAGCCCATGGCCGAGCGTCTCGGGGTGGATCACCAGGGGTTGCAGCAGTTCATCTCCTCCTCGACCTGGGACGATGCCGCGGTGCGGCGGCGGCTGGCCGGCTGGGCCGAGGACTTCATCGAGCCTCGGGCCTGGGTGCTGGATGACACCGGCTTCGTCAAGGACGGGCATGACTCGCCCGGGGTGGCCCGGCAGTATTCGGGCACGTTGGGCAAGACGGCCAACTGTCAGATCGGGGTGAGTCTGCATGCCGCTACGGATTGGGCCTCGGCGGCGGTGAACTGGCGACTGTTCCTGCCGGCCAGTTGGGACGATCAGCATGCCGACACGGTCGAGGCTGCTGCGACGATCCGGCGCCGTCGGGGCCGGGCCCGCATCGGCGAGCAGGTGCGGCATCGGGAGAAGTGGCGGCTGGCGCTGGACATGCTCGACGAGGCCACCAATACGTGGCAGCTGCCCACGCATCCGGTGGTCGCCGATAGCGGCTACGGCGATGCCACCGCTTTTCGCTTGGGCCTGGCCCAGCGAGGGCTGCACTATGTCGTCGCGGTGGGGGCCAGCACCAGCGCGCAGCCCGGCGACGCGGTCGTGGAAACGCCGGAGTACTCAGGCACCGGGCGCCCACCCCGGCCCGGCTATCCGAGTAAACCGGCCAGCCTGCGTGAGCTCGCGCTGGCCGCCGGCCGGAAAAGCCTGCATCAGGTGACCTGGCGCCACGGCAGCAAGAAAACCCCCAACAACCGCACCGGAGCCATGCGCTCCCGCTTTCTGACACTACGGGTACGTCCGGCCAACCGCCAGATTTCCCGCGATACCGACGGCAGCCTCCCAGCGTGCTGGATGCTCGCCGAATGGCCCGCCGGCGAACCGGAGCCCACCGACTACTGGATGTCCAACCTGGACGCCGACACACCCCTGCGCGAGCTGGTGCAGCTGGCCAAGTTGCGCTGGCGCGTCGAACACGACTACCGCGAACTCAAACACGGTCTCGGTCTCGATCACTTCGAAGGCCGCAGCCTGGCCGGCTGGTATCGCCACGTCACCCTGGTCAGCCTCGCCCAAGCCATCGGCACCCAGCTGCGCTACGACCCAAAAGCCCCTGCGCCGGCCTGACCCTCTACGCAGTCCTGAAACATCTGCAGACCCTGCTGGCGGTCTGGACCGGCGCTTGCCCCACCTGCCACCAACCCCCGCCAGCCAGCTGGAACTTCCCTGACCAGCAACGATTACCCACTTAACAAAGCCCTA
>NZ_JAANTE010000021.1:0-1020 GCF_011291845.1 Actinopolyspora sp. BKK2
CTAGGAGCTGTTTAAGAAGGGCCCCTGGTGTGGGGATGTAGGGAGGTCTCCGGTAGATGGATCGACGACCAAGAAGATCAACATCTATCCGGAGACCTCGGTGGGAAGCGTATCGAGCGGCGGGCGTAAGGATCTGACGGACCGGCAATGGGTGGCGTTGCAGCGCGTGTTGCCGCCTCGTTCCGGGGTGGGTCGTCGGCCGACGTGGACGCGGCGGCAGTTGCTGGACGGGATCCGGTGGCGGGTGCGGGTCGGCGCTCCGTGGCGGGACGTGCCGGAACGGTATGGGCATTGGCAGTCGATCTAGCAGCTGTTTCGCCGCTGGCAGCGGGAAGGTGTGTGGCCTTGGATCCTGACGATGCTGTGGTCCTGGGCCGATCGGGTAGGCCTGATCGACTGGCAGGTATCGGTCGATTCCACGATCAATCGGGCTCACCAGCATGCCGCCGGCGCCCGCCGCTGCCCCGATGGGCAGGTCGAACCGCCCGGCGAGGAACCGGCTGATCATGCGCTGGGCCGGTCTCGAGGCGGGTTCACCACGAAGATCCATCTGGCCTGCGAACAAGGACGCAAACCGTTGTCACTGGTGATCACCGCTGGTCAACGTGGTGACAGTCCCCAGATGTCGGCCGTGCTGAACGCGATCCGCGTGCCCCAGCTCGGACCGGGGCGAGCGCGCACCCGCCCGGCACGAGTGCTGGCCGACAAAGCCTACTCCTCCCGCGCTAACCGGGACTATCTGCGCACACGTGGCATCGCCGCGACGATTCCGGTTCCCAAAGATCAAGCCGCCCACCGCCGGGCGCGCGGCTCGGCCGGAGGCCGACCGCCTGCTTTCGACCCCGCCACCTACCGACAGCGCCACGCCGTCGAATGCGGCATCAACCAGCTCAAACACCACCGCGCCGTCGCCAGCCGCTACGACAAACTCGCCGTCCGCTACGAAGCCACCGTGCACATTGCCTCCATCAACATCTGGCTCGCCGACCTCGCCAAGATCAATTCCTAAACAGCACCTAG